>NZ_LOTA01000026.1:0-507 GCF_001521935.1 Burkholderia sp. RF7-non_BP4
CTCGTTGTCCACGGGTCTCAGCTCGACCAACAGCTCGGTGACCTCGCTGTCGACCTCCACGTCGACGGGTCTGTCGTCGGCCACCAGCTCGATCAGCTCGCTGTCCACGTCGACCTCGACGGGCATCAACTCGTTGTCCACGGGCTTGAGCTCGACCAACAGTTCGGTGGCATCGCTGTCGACTTCGACGTCGACCGGCCTGTCGTCGGCCACCAGCTCGATCAGCTCGCTGTCCACGTCGACTTCGACGGGCCTCAGCTCGACCAACAGCTCGGTGGCTTCGCTGTCGACGTCCACGTCGACCGGTCTCTCGTCGGCGAATAGCTCGATCAGCTCGTTGTCCACGGGTCTCAGCTCGACCAACAGCTCGGTGACCTCGCTGTCGACCTCCACGTCGACGGGTCTGTCGTCGGCGAATAGCTCGATCTCGTCGCTGTCCACCGGCCTCAGCACGGTCACGACCAAGACCGACAATCTCGGCAACAGCACCGCCGCAGCCCTCGGCGG
>NZ_LOTA01000027.1:0-1097 GCF_001521935.1 Burkholderia sp. RF7-non_BP4
AGCACGTCGGCGATCAGGTTACCGACCTGCTCGGCTTCCGCCGCGCCGAAGCCGCGCGTCGTCATCGCCGGCGAGCCCAGACGGATCCCGCTCGTCACGAACGGCTTTTCCGGATCGTTCGGGATCGCGTTCTTGTTCACCGTGATGTGTGCCGCGCCCAGCGCCGCTTCCGCCGCCTTGCCCGTGATGTTCTTCGCGCGCAGGTCCACCAGCATCACGTGGCTTTCCGTACGGCCCGACACGATCCGCAGCCCGCGCTTGACCAGCGTTTCAGCCAGCACGCGCGCGTTCTCGACCACCTTCTCCTGGTAAGCCTTGAATTCCGGCGACAGCGCTTCCTTGAACGCCACCGCCTTCGCCGCGATCACGTGCATCAGCGGGCCGCCCTGGATGCCCGGGAAGATCGCCGAGTTGATCTGCTTCTCGTATTCCGACTTCATCAGGATCACGCCGCCGCGCGGGCCGCGCAGGCTCTTGTGCGTCGTCGTCGTCACGAAGTCCGCGTGCGGCACCGGGTTCGGATACACGCCCGCCGCGATCAGGCCGGCGTAGTGCGCCATGTCGACCATCAGATACGCGCCGACCGACTTCGCGATCTTCGCCAGACGCTCGAAGTCGATCTTCAGCGCGAATGCCGACGCGCCCGCGACGATCAGCTTCGGCTTGTGTTCGTTCGCCAGCTTCTCGGCGGCGTCGTAGTCGATGTCTTCGTTTTCGTTCAGGCCGTAGCTCACGACGTTGAACCACTTGCCCGACATGTTCACCGGCGAGCCGTGCGTCAGGTGGCCGCCGTGCGCGAGGCTCATGCCCATGATCGTGTCGCCCGGCTTGAGCATCGCGAAGAACACGCCCTGGTTCGCCTGCGAACCCGAGTTCGGCTGCACGTTCGCGGCTTCCGCGCCGAACAGCTGCTTCACGCGGTCGATCGCCAGTTGCTCGACGACGTCGACGTATTCACAGCCGCCGTAGTAACGCTTGCCCGGATACCCTTCCGCGTACTTGTTCGTGAGCTGCGAGCCCTGTGCGGCCATCACGGCCGGGCTCGTGTAGTTTTCCGACGCGATCAGCTCGATGTGCTCTTCCTGGCGGCGGTTTTC